>NZ_JAKNTO010000002.1 GCF_022440845.1 Ruminococcus sp. OA3
GCCAACAGGCTTTCATGACCTGCTGTAATCATCCGTAACCACACCGTCAATCTTCCCCCGAAACGGCAATGGTTTGTTTAATACGCGGATCAGGTTAACGTCTTTACCCACACAGCTTTTTATGCTCCGGCTTTTTTCCCGTCCCGGAGCGCCCGATAATTAATACTGGTATCGCCATCAGCTCTCCTCCTTCATGATCTGGTTGATTGCCTGGATGCTCCTTAAATAATTCAATATGTTCCTGGACGTGTAGTTTTCATAGATGGGTTCCTTGTCCACATAGGATAGCGCCGTGTCCAAAAGCGCCAACAGGCGTTCTCTCCGCTGCTCCATATCATTCATCCTGTGTGCTCCTTTCTAATCGATTTGATATAATCCGACAGACAGTCGTCGCAAATGATAAGACCATTTAATTTTGTTTTAAAATCCCCATCATGCAATCATCACACTCGTAGATGTAACCATGACACCAGTCACACTCTATGTGAGGCGTTCTTGCCAGCTCCTCTTGCCGTTCTGATTCTTTCTCCGCATCCAGCACGGGATTGTTCGAATAGAACATTGCATTTTCCTCCCCAGATTGTTATAATTTAATTGTTATTTTTATTGTTGAGTCCCCAAGCTTTGGTCGGTGCGGGGACTCTTTTCTTCGCATCTTCGGTAGTCAATTGTGTATCCATATTTCAGCGCAAATTTCATTTTTTCGTCGTATTTAATCACACCGCTGATCGCCCCTAAGGTTATATATGGATTATCCTCTTTATGATCCAGTTCCTCTTGTACGCAAGCGATAACGTTTTTCAACACTTCGTTTTCCAACTTCAGCTGTTCCATTTTTGTCATGATGCAGCCTCCTCTCTTCGATCCACGTCCACACCGCCGCGACCGCCAGCCCCAGCCCTATGCAGCAGATCAGCTGCTCGGGGATCGTCTCATACCATCCGGTAAGGTCTACCGCTATGTACGCAGCCAGTGTGGATGTGATAAGTTTCTGCTTCAATCGTCCTTTCCTCCCATTGCATAAATTTTAACTTTAACACCGACCACACGTGCCCGATCAGCTTCGCTAAATTTTAAATAATCCATTATTTTTAAGGTTTCTGACAATTTAAAATTACGCGGCGATTGCCTGCGCTTATATAACACCTGATCAGATACGCCAATCGCTTTTGCAACATCTGAATTTTTTTTGTTATGAAGATCCATGTAATATTTGGCAAGAGAAACAAACAGCTCTGCTCTCTCTTTTGTTGGATCTCTGACTAAATTTTGTTTTGACATGTGTTACACCTCCTTGATTTTATTTACTTTTTCTTCTATTTCTCCTATAATTTATATACAGGCGTTGCAGCGCCGATTATGAACGATAGGAGGAATTTTTAATGAAAGTACTGCCCGATTGTGTTGATAATGCTATCAAAAATGTTACTGATGAACCGACTCGAAATGTGGGTTCTACCCTTGCTGATTGTTGGCTTCTTGTTTTCGGAGGCATATCGAAGGCTGCCAGAAAACGAGAGATCAAATACACGCATGACCTTGAAATTTATGAAATGAATTAACTAACTCCATCTCTAAAATTCCTATTGAGAGACAGATTGAGCCAACTATCCAAGTCACTGCTCAAGCGCTTGAAAATTCAAAATTTTGCGTATCCGAAAAAGAGCTTCGTGAACTTTTCGTGAACCTTATTTCAAGTTCGATGGATTCTGCCTATAATCCATCTGTACACCCATGTTTCGCGGAAATTATTAAGCAAATGAGTCCTCTCGATGCCAAAATACTTAAAGAATTTCCTTTAAAAGACGTTGTTGCCATCGTAGATTACATTAAAGAAGACACTAGGAGCCGCTCATTTTCCGTAGCCTTGGAAAACGTTTTTATTTCTTCATTTAAAGATTATGATATATTTCAAACTAGTGCATCAATATCATCATTAATCAGGTTGGGTATAATTGATGCTACTAAAACCGATAAAATACCTGACAAAGATTTTTATGATCCATTTACACAAACAGATTTCTTTAAAGAGTTTTCACAGGAAACAAAACGTCATTCCCCGTTTGAAATAGCAAAAACCAGAAATTATTGTGCTAAGCTTACCCCTCTCGGTCAAAATTTTTTTCGTGCATGCGTTGCTCCAAAATATTAGAAACAAACTTTTTTGTCATATCGCACATGATCGCTACATGGTCATCTACAATTTTATAATAGTAGGTGACCAATATTTTTGTTGTTATCGCCGACACAATACTTGAAACTATCACACATACCAAAAACATCCTCATCTCTCACATCACCTCCTCCATTTCCCATTGACATATACATACATCCATAGTATATTACTTTTATCGAACGTGTGTTTGTATTATGAGCGTTCAAACAGATAGCTCATATCATATTTTGGGAAAAATACTTTTTGTATTTTGCAGGCATCCTCGTAGTAGAATCCCTTTTGTGTATTACCATTAGCGATGTCACTAACTGTTTGATATCTACATCCGAGAAGTTCTCCAATCTGAGTGAAAGTTATTTTTTCAGCTTTCATAATTTGGATTAAGTTCTTATACAAAATTTCACCTCCTTGATATTCGCTCCTGCAAATATCTTAATTGTATTATATTCTCACTAGCAACCATTGTCAATAGTAATATTTGCATGTGAGAATACTTTTATATTTTATTCTATACCTTTATACGTTTTAACATATTATTCGCTTTACAATATTCGCATTATCGTATATAATATAGATATTCAGAAAGAGGTGCTGTCATGGAAAGAGCTAAAATATTAGAAGAACTTATTAAAGAACATGGTTACAGTTTACGTTCCTTTGCTGAAAAGTGCGGTCTTCCCTATACCAGCCTATACACAATGCTAAAAAGAACTGGCGTTAATAAATCAAGCGTAGAAGCTGTGATTAAAATTTGCAAAGAACTGGGAATCACGGTTGAAGAGTTGGAAGATATGGTAAACGGTAATAAGAAAAAACAATACGAACCAACCTACGAGGATATTCAATCCATGGTTGCACGCAACGGAAAAAAACTCACGCTCGAACAAAAACAGGAGCTGATCAGGACACTTTTGTCAGAAGATGATTAAGCTCCCATAAGGAGTGATTTTGTTTGACGCATGAGGAAATTGAATGGAAAATCTTAGAGGTTTTTCAGAAATGTAACGTAAAATCGTTTCCGATCAATCTGTTCGATATGATTGAGCAATATGGATATGAGTGTATCGAATATACAGAACAGTCCAAAGTGAAACAGGAGGCATGCCAACAGATCAGTGATGATGCTTTCCGGCTAAACAACAAAGTCTATTATAATGACCAGGCTATGTTTTGCCGGCGGCGCTTCTCACTCGCTCACGAACTGGGACACATTGTACTGGGGCATCAACCGCCTTATACAAATGTAAAGGAACGGGAAGCCAATTACTTTGCCAGCCGGTTGCTTGCACCGCGCATAGCCATATACTATGCAGAATGCAAAAATGCAAACGACGTGTCCAAAATATTCCAAATAACTTATGAAGCATCCACTTATGCCTTTGATGATTACCGGCGTTGGCGGCGTTATGCTATTTACCATAAAAAGAATCTGCTTGACAAGCTGATGTACGAACATTTCTACAATGATGATTTGAAATGCTTTGTGTGGAATATCAGGAAGTGTCTGAACTGCAAAAAAGAGCTGTTTAATCAGCTGGAAGACAAATGTGATTACTGTAAAATGTATATACACAGACCGGATTATTTGTATGAAGAAAACAAGCTGTTAGTTGCAAAGGCTCGCCAACGGATTCGGCACCCTATCGAATACATACCGGGATTTTACGCCGCTGAGAGTTTGCGGGAAAGAAATGAAACTTATTATTAATAATAAACCAGACCACCATTCAAGGCTGATCTGAAAAAACACTTTTAAGGGAGGAATTTGTGTGAAAAAGAAAATTATTTGTTTAATGCTGTGCTGCATATTTGTTACGTCTATATACGGGTGCAATTCCAACGCTTCACCTGAATCTTCTGATGTATCAAAGCAGTTGGAAACATTGCAAAAAGAAAATGAAGAGTTAAAAAAGAAATTGGAGACTTCCACACCAACTCCAGAACAAACAAAAGAATCCATTACTGAATCTGTGGATTTTGAGAAAGGAACACAAAGAGTTACTCATGGTAGCTTTTCAGTAGAAGTTCCGACAAATTGGGAGTTGAGAAATGTTGAAAATTCTGACAATTTATATTTCTATGCGTCTTCCGATAATTCAACTTTTCTTATGCTAACAAATGGATATATCGAAGGTTTCAACAATGCACATGATGAATATATAGATATGAATATGGACGGGTGGGTCGAAGGAATAGGAAAAAGTCAAGGTGTTATTTCGGTAAGCGGTGTACAGAATATTGAATACAATAAAATACATACGAAATTTTATCATATAAACAAAAGGTAGACGGCATATCATATACAGTGCAAGTGGTTGGGTTTCCTACAGATTACGGAATAGCGTCTATCGGAATGTGTGTTATTGACGAAAATACAATTAATTATGATAAAGATTTCAAATCAATTTTAAACACCTTGGAGCTCATTCCCATTTCCACACCTGAACCTACAGTCACTCCTACGCAGCCGCCAGAGCCAACAATTGAATCTTATGGTGCTGGTACACTTAAAGTTGGAGTAGACATTCCTGCTGGCGAATATATGGTGCTTGCCACAAATGAAAGCCGCGGCGGTTATTTTTCTGTAAATTCAGATGCAAATGGCGATGACATCTTATTTAATGATAATTTTGACTATAACTCTATAATAACAATACAAGATGGCGAATATTTAGAATTATCGCACGCAAAAGCGTACAAGTTTGATGAATGGTGTTTGCAGAATACATTTGACACAGCAAAAGAAGGATGCATGATGAAAGTCGGCGTCAATATCCCTGCCGGTGAATACATGGTAACATCAGAAGACGAAGGGTATTATTGCATTTATCCAGATAGCAGACAAAGCGATATTATTTCAAACGATAATTTTGAAGGGCAATCTTATATAAGCGTTTCGGACGGTCAATATCTTATTCTGTCACACTGTTCAATTGCACAATAATTTTTCAGCAAAAACCGCCCCAGTGCTACCAATACCAGGACGGCAAGAAATGAATTAACCGCTTCGGCGATTAATAATAAAATATGCAAGGAGGGATATGTATGAAAAAGAAAGTTTCAATTATTTTACTGGCTTTGTGCTTTTCCTGTTTTATGGTAGCGTGTAGTTCCGGAAAGATTTCCACAGACGAGAATGAACCTACCGATTTAACTGGAACTTGGGCCTCAGAAGACAATAATGGTTCTTATCAAGAAGCGGTAATAACTGGAGATACTATTGAAATAAATTGGATTACTGATGGTGGCAAAACTAAATCAATCTACTGGATCGGCACTTACACAGCGCCTGTAAAGTCCGTAGATGAGTATAGTTGGACTTCTAAAAGAGATAAAGAAAAAACAGACTCTGCAATACTGGCCTCCACAGATGACACTAAAGACTTTACATATAAAAGTGGAAAAATAAGCTATGAAGTTTCAGTGATGGGAACAACTACAACCACTGAATTAGATCAGGTTTCTAAAGATACTGCCATTTCTCCCGAAGAAGAACCATCCGTCACCGAGTCACCCACACTAAAAGCAACTCCAGAGTCTACTCCAGAAGTTGCGGTTACTCCAACTGCTGAAGAGCAAACAAATATAGATACTTCAGATTTGTACAACCATATTAGTAATGTGGGATATGCAAAAATGTTAACCGAATATGATTCCGTATTTATGAATGAACTTTCTATTCTTTCCGAAGATAAGATAGCAAAAATTATAAATGATAACGGAACTATGGGGGAACTACAATCAGTAATTTCTGACACTCTAACGCGCCTAGAATCCTCAGAGCAGATCCTGCAATTATATTATGATGAGTTTGACAAAGATAGAAATTCCGCCCCAATGGGTACTAGAATCATGACACTTCTATCGGATGCTCAATCTGCATTGCGTCAATATACAATTGCTATGCAGCACCTTCAAGATTATACTAACAACCCGAAACAAGAATACATTGATCATTTCCAAAAATACATGGATAAAACAAATGAATCATTAAATGATTATAAAGCTGTTCTTGAAGAAGAAAAAACAAAATTAGGTTTATCATAATACAAAAACTGCCCCCGGCGGCAACCAGGGGCGGCAAATGAATTAACCGCCAGTGGCGATTAATAATAAAATATTCAAGGGAGGAATATGTATGAAAAAGAAAATTATTACTGTAATTTTTTGTTCGATTACTTGTTCGCTTGTCTTATTTATGACTGCCTGCGGAGAAAACAAGTCCGTTGAACAAACATCATTTGATAAAACGAATACTGCAAACACACAATTAATTGATAAAATTCCCGTTCCTGAAATACCAAGTAGTATAAAGATAGAGTTCAAAACTGATATTACAGATAACCCATCAGCAGAAGAACAAACAAAATTCGATTTTGCTCATGATCTTTGGTATAAAGGTGATACAGAAGAAGCTTTAAAAGAATTTGAGGGATTTTTGGAAACATATTCAGAAAGTGATTTAGCAGATGATGCCCAGTATTACATTGGAGTATGCTTCGATAATTTAGAAGATTATGAAAATTCACTTGAGTCATACTCTAAAGTTATTATAAATTATCCCAACAGTTCATCTGTAGCTTCGGCGTATTATAGTATTGCGTGGGTGTATGGATACGCGCTCGATGATCCAGAAAAAGCAATACCTTACTATGTTGCTTGCATAGATAAAGCAAGCTTAAGTCAAATTGATACAGTGAATAAAGCAATTACAAACTTAGAAGAAACTACAAGTATACAATTTGAATACCCCAACTCGTATGACGCACCAACGCAATTACCAAATGATCTTTCGGGATTACAGCCCAATACGAATGAATCTGTTGATAAAATATTGGAAATTGCTCGTTTAAATTCAAAAACTGCATTAGATTATGATTTGGAAATAGCCTACAATTACATAAAAAATAATTATCCAAATTACTACACTGATAATTTAAAGATGGAGCTAACAATGTACTATGGTACTTTACTTGACTGTTCATTTCCTGAAACATTTGATCTTTCAAAACTAGGTTTCAAAGCCTTGGAATGTGTTAAATATGTGTACCGTGGATATGATGCAATAGACTCACCCGACACTCAGGTTCATTTGCAAAGATTAGAAAAATTAATACTTTCTAGTAAAGGATATTTTTGAAATAATTTAAAAACCGCCCCAGCGCCAACACCGGGGGCAAATGAATTAACCGCTTCGGCGATTAAGATAAACCAGATCACCGTCGAATTGACCTGATCTAAAAACACTTGTAAGAGGAGGGATTTATATGGCAATGATTAATTGTCCAGAATGTGGAAACGAGGTAAGTAGTCTTGCGACAACATGTCCTAAGTGTGGACATCCGATGAAACTCAAAACATCAGAAAATAGTAACATTAAGAGCAATTATACCTCAAACCAGCCAGAGAAAAAGAAAAAAAAGAAAGGTAGTTGTATTGGTGGGCTTATTGTAATTATAGCAATAGTTGCAGTTATAGCAGCCATTGGGGGCGGTGGCGACAAAGAAGAAACAAAAAAAACATCTTCTACAAACACTGCTGCGAAAGCTACAGAAGAGTCACAAAAAGAAGCTCAGCCACAAGAAGAAATAATGGAAATCGACCCAGACACTTTACTGACAGATTATGAAGCAAATGAAGTTCGCGGCGATGAGTTATACGACGAAAAGATGATGCGCATCTCTGGCACAGTGGGAAGTATCGGAAAAGATATTATGGAGGATGTGTACATAACTTTTGCCACTGCAGAGGAATATTCAATTACTTCTGTACAGTGTTATTTTAGTGACGATGAGCAAATCAAAAAAGTCATGGAACTTGCGGAAGGTGATATAGTAACCATTGTCGGAAGATGTGATGGAAAATTTGGAAATGTACTTATAAGAGACTGTACATTTGAATAATAAAAAACCGCCCCCTGCGCCAACAGGAGACGGCAAGCATACATCCGAGAATGCATACCCAAATTCATACATATTGTATCATTCTCGGACAGCTACTGCAAGCGGAACACATGTTTCCTGCTGGCTGTTATTTTTATACCATTTTTTAAGGAGGATGATACTATGCCAACAGCTCGTAAATTACCATCCGGGTCATGGCGGTGTCAGGTGTTCAGCCACTACGAGACCGTGACACTTGAAGACGGATCTACAAAAAAGAAGAGGATATATAAATCGTTCACCAGTGACGATCCCAGCAAAGAAGGAAAGAAGCTGGCAGAGCTGGCTGCCACTCAATACGCAGCCGACAGAAAGAAAGCAAGTTCATACTGTTCACTTACTTTCAGAGAGGCCCTAACAGAATATATCAATCAGCGCACATCTGTATTGTCCCCGTCTACTGTACGAGAATACAAGCGTACCCTAAATAGTTCTGTGCCAGGCCTGATGGATATTAAAATATGTGATATTACACAGGAAGATATACAGGAAGCAATTAACATCGAAGCTCGTACACATAAACCAAAGACAGTACGGAATACACACGGGATTATATCGGCGGTACTTCGCACGTATCGCCCTGATTTCGCGCTTAATACTGCGCTGCCTAAGAAGATACGTCCAGAGCTATATATTCCGTCAGACAGCGAAATACGAGTCCTGCTTGATCAGGTAAAAGGGACTGAGATGGAACTCCCTATCCTACTCGCGGCATTCGGTCCAATGAGGCGCGGCGAAATCTGTGCCCTTCACAGCAGAAACATTCACAGTAATATTGTCCATGTATGCGAAAACATGGTCCTGTCTTCTGATCATAAATGGATCATAAGACAGCCCAAAACATATGCAGGTGACAGATATATCGAATTCCCGGATTTCGTAGCTGAAAAGTGGAAGGATAAGGAAGGAAGAATTGTAAACTTAAATCCATGCATGGTCACAGACCGCTTCAGGCACATTTTGGAAAAGTCTAATCTCCCTCATTTTCGCTTTCACGATTTGCGTCATTATTCAGCAAGCATACAACACGCACTCGGGATTCCGGACGTATATATTATGCAGCGCGGAGGATGGGGCAATGATGGAGTCCTAAAAGCAGTATACAGACACGCCCTTGAAGAGAAAGAAAAAGAGATGAACAATCTTGCAAACTCACATTTCATGAACATTATGCAACACGAAATGCAACACGGAAAAAAATAGAGCGCGCAAACGCGCACTCTATAGGCTGCGGGCAACAGGACTTGAACCTGCACGGTCTCCCACCAGAACCTAAATCTGGCGCGTCTGCCAATTCCGCCATGCCCGCGAAACTACTCATGATTATATACCATGCAGTCAATTATTGTCAATGTTTGGTCTTGACTTTTCTAATTTCGCATAGTATATTTAACACATATTAAACATCTGTTATCATATCATAAACCTATGAGCAAGGATAGTAATCATTACAGGAGCTTTTTCAGAGAGCTGCATGCGGTGGAATTGCAGCAAAGCATGTATGACGAATGGGCTTGCGAGGGCAAACTGAAAGGAATGATCCGAGTAGGCGCGACGAAGACCGGTCGTTATCACGGGACGTGTATGAACGTACATGTATAAGCGTATCCTGAATATCAGGGTGAAGTTAGGTGGCACCGCAGGTTTATTACTCCTGTCCTATCAATTTGATAGGGCAGGTTTTTTATTTAATCCAAAAAGCAAAAGAAAGGATGAACAAAATGAGCACAGAAAAGAAAATTCCGTACAAAATTTATCTGGAAGAAAATGAGATGCCGACGCAATGGTACAATGTCCGCGCAGACATGAAGAACAAACCAGCACCACTGTTAAACCCGGGGACCTTAAAGCCAATGACTTTCGAGGAACTGCAGCCGGTATTCTGCGATGAGCTGGTCCGCCAGGAACTGGACAACGATACCCTATACTTTGACATTCCGCAGGAAATTCAGGATTTTATAAAATGTACCGGCCATCACCGCTGGTGCGCGCCTATTTTCTCGAAAAAGCATTGGGACTCCGGCGAAAATCTATTACAGTTCGAAGGCAACAACACTTCCGGAAGCCACAAGCTGAATTCGGCAATCGCTCAGGCATATTATGCCAAGAAACAGGGGCTGACCGGCGTCACAACAGAGACAGGTGCCGGACAGTGGGGAACAGCACTTTCCATGGCATGTTCTTACTTCGACCTTGACTGTAAAGTATATATGGTAAAGGTCTCCTACGAGCAGAAACCTTTCCGCCGCGAAGTCATGAGAACGTATGGTGCCTCCGTCACCCCGTCTCCGCGGAGCACCCTGGAACCTCAGGAAGCCTTGGCTGCGCAATATCAGAAGCCGTGAGCCGCAACGTCACGCAGCGGCTACCGTTATGTACTGGGCTCAGTGCTCAGCCAGGTACTGCTGCATCAGTCTATCATTGGCCGGAAACCAAGCCGCACTCGACAAATATGATATTAAGCGACATTGTAATCGGTTGCGCAGGCGGGGCTCCACTTAGGTGTCTGATCTCTCCTTTCGTCGGGGAAAAAATCAAGGGCGAAGCAGATTACCCATTATCGCTGTCGAGCCGGCATCCTGCCGAGCCTGACACGCGGGCGTTACGCCTATGATTTCTGCGATACCGCATGATCTGCCCGCTGGCGAAATGT